>NZ_JACJDS010000079.1:0-1666 GCF_014163635.1 Pseudoalteromonas sp. SR44-8 | reverse complement strand
CAATAAGCTTTTTTCTTGCCCGGGTCATACATAGCAACTCCTGTTAAACTGTATATAAAAACAGTAGTTGATACTATGGATTTTGCAAAAAATTTGCAAAAAAATGCGCCTGTCCTATTTTTCTGCTTTTTTACGCCCTATTTTTCTCTGAAGAAAGATAATTCAAGACTGAATTACCCTTAGCCCCGCGAATGCGAGGCTTGGATTCACAGAGCTTTGCTGAAGTTTTTAATTCCATTCTCTAGTTTTCATAATAAACTCCATTACATTTCTTGCTTTATGCGCCTCAGCTTCTACATCTTTCTTACAAAAGACATTGTTAGATGTTCGGCACATATCATCAATCCTGTCTTTTTCAGACTGCCATAATGCTGGATTTTCAAAAAATTTGTAAAGTATCGAGTGTTCGTTGATGTTCAAACTACTGACCGCATTTACTTTTAAAACCTCACTATCTATCTCTTTTTTATTAAGCTGTTTAGAGGAAATAA
The DNA here is from genome assembly GCF_014163635.1 of Pseudoalteromonas sp. SR44-8. NCBI lineage: Bacteria > Pseudomonadati > Pseudomonadota > Gammaproteobacteria > Alteromonadales > Pseudoalteromonadaceae > Pseudoalteromonas > Pseudoalteromonas sp. SR44-8. The sequence goes on along the minus strand of NZ_JACJDS010000079.1, from coordinate 1,175 downwards.
GCGTGTAATAATAAAATCCAGATAAGTACCTAGACAAGTTCCGACCTACCCAAGCCTCTACTTCACTGCCAGCGACTTCAACTTTAATTCTATTTCTATATTCATATTCTTCTTCTTCTGCGGCATATCCAAATTCTACATTAGCGTTAGCGTATGCCGTCAGTATTTTCTCAATACAAACATCATCTATTGTTTCACTAGAAAAAAAGCAAATAGTTGAAAAATTATTATCGTGCAATGAAACGTCATAAAGACCACTGTTGGAGTGCAGAAAGAATCCTTCTTTATGGGTATTAATAAAGCTTTCAACTTTAGCGTGTTCGCCCAAACAAACATCTGACTTGTTGGCCTTTTCTGATTCACCGATCGTTAGAGCATTGCAGGAGTCTAGCTCTTGCAACGCTTGAATTAAGTTGAATAGATTTTGTTTTTCAAAATATGCGTAAACTTTCATTCTTTAATTAAGATCTTTTTCTTTAATAATAACATCAAAAGCTTCTTTAGCTGGACCAGATATTTTTTCGTTTTTATCTGTTACAACTAAGACAGAAGTTTTACCCTCAGCTTTGGCAGACTGCGTCTGAATTCTCAACTGTTTAGTCAAACTAACATTTTTAACATCTTTTACTTCTACGGACATTGTATCAGTTAATGCGTCAGGAACAGAATTACCTTCTGAGGTACTAACTTTGCTATTATTTTTGTCCAAACCCATTTTATTCAAAATACGTTTTTCAGAAGCTCGACCTCTTGCCATAGCTTTTACGACATGCTTACCAATTGCTTTTCCGGCATTTTTGACAGTTGGCATCGGAACGCCTGTTGTTTGTTCAACAATAAAAAGGACAGACACATATTTTGTGTCAGAAAATTTAGCACCTCTTCCGTTGTGGGTAACCGTATCATTATTTTTTTGCACACTGCGCACTGTTAGTTACAGAACTTAGAATTCAGTGGCTTGGAAGGAGTTTTAGGCAAATAAAGGCAAAGCTAGGTCATCACTTTATTTAATATCGTGTTTTTTAAACAAACCAATGAAGATGCAACTGCTCAACCTGCGCCTTTGTACCATTTTACATCGTTGCTGGCGGCTTGCTGCTTTAACCGTTGTTTGCTGCCTGCAAAATTTGAGTACTGCTGCCTGAAACGTTGAATTGATTCAAGCCATTGCGCTT
>NZ_JACJDS010000078.1:0-2345 GCF_014163635.1 Pseudoalteromonas sp. SR44-8 | reverse complement strand
TAGTTGCAAGGTATAGACCCGAAACCCGGTGATCTAGCCATGGGCAGGTTGAAGGTTGAGTAACATCAACTGGAGGACCGAACCCACTAACGTTGAAAAGTTAGGGGATGACCTGTGGCTAGGAGTGAAAGGCTAATCAAACCGGGAGATAGCTGGTTCTCCCCGAAATCTATTTAGGTAGAGCCTCGGACGAATACTTACGGGGGTAGAGCACTGTTAAGGCTAGGGGGTCATCCCGACTTACCAACCCTTTGCAAACTCCGAATACCGTAAAGTAATATCCGGGAGACACACGGCGGGTGCTAACGTCCGTCGTGAAGAGGGAAACAACCCAGACCGCCAGCTAAGGTCCCAAAGTCATAGTTAAGTGGGAAACGATGTGGAAAGGCCCAGACAGCCAGGAGGTTGGCTTAGAAGCAGCCATCCTTTAAAGAAAGCGTAATAGCTCACTGGTCGAGTCGGTCTGCGCGGAAGATGTAACGGGGCTAAACTATGCACCGAAGCTGCGGATTCAGAATTTATTCTGAGTGGTAGGGGAGCGTTCTGTAAGCGGTTGAAGGTGTACCGGGAGGTATGCTGGACGTATCAGAAGTGCGAATGCTGACATGAGTAACGATAATGCGGGTGAAAAACCCGCACGCCGGAAGACCAAGGGTTCCTATCCCATGTTAATCAGGGTAGGGTAAGTCGACCCCTAAGGCGAGGCCGAAAGGCGTAGTCGATGGGAAACGGATTAATATTTCCGTACTTGGTATAATTGCGATGGGGGGACGGAGCAGGCTAAGCAAGCATGGCGTTGGTAGTCCATGTGAAAGTGAGTAGGCTAGCGACTTAGGTAAATCCGGGTTGCTGTTAGGCTGAGACACGAGACGAGTCACTAAGGTGATGAAGTTGCTGATGCCATACTTCCAGGAAAAGCCTCTAAGCTTCAGATTATACCGAATCGTACCCCAAACCGACACAGGTGGTCAGGTAGAGAATACTAAGGCGCTTGAGAGAACTCGGGTGAAGGAACTAGGCAAAATCGTACCGTAACTTCGGGAGAAGGTACGCTCCGATTGGTGATGAGACTTGCTCTCTAAGCTGATTGGAGCCGCAGTGACCAGGTGGCTGGGACTGTTTATTAAAAACACAGCACTGTGCAAAATCGCAAGATGACGTATACGGTGTGACACCTGCCCGGTGCCGGAAGGTTAATTGATGGGGTTATCTTCGGAGAAGCTCTTGATCGAAGCCCCGGTAAACGGCGGCCGTAACTATAACGGTCCTAAGGTAGCGAAATTCCTTGTCGGGTAAGTTCCGACCTGCACGAATGGTGTAACCATGGCCACGCTGTCTCCACCCGAGACTCAGTGAAATTGAAATCGCAGTGAAGATGCTGTGTACCCGCGGCTAGACGGAAAGACCCCGTGAACCTTTACTACAGCTTGGCACTGAACATTGAACCTACATGTGTAGGATAGGTGGGAGACTTAGAAGATGAGACGCTAGTTTTGTTGGAGTCGTCCTTGAAATACCACCCTTGTAGTTTTGATGTTCTAACGTTGGCCCCTGAATCGGGGTTACGGACAGTGCCTGGTGGGTAGTTTGACTGGGGCGGTCTCCTCCCAAAGAGTAACGGAGGAGCACGAAGGTTGGCTAAGTACGGTCGGACATCGTACGGTTAGTGTAATGGTAGAAGCCAGCTTAACTGCGAGACAGACACGTCGAGCAGGTACGAAAGTAGGTCATAGTGATCCGGTGGTTCTGAATGGAAGGGCCATCGCTCAACGGATAAAAGGTACTCCGGGGATAACAGGCTGATACCGCCCAAGAGTTCATATCGACGGCGGTGTTTGGCACCTCGATGTCGGCTCATCACATCCTGGGGCTGAAGTCGGTCCCAAGGGTATGGCTGTTCGCCATTTAAAGTGGTACGCGAGCTGGGTTTAGAACGTCGTGAGACAGTTCGGTCCCTATCTGCCGTGGGCGTTTGAGAATTGAGAGGGGTTGCTCCTAGTACGAGAGGACCGGAGTGAACGAACCGCTGGTGTTCGGGTTGTCATGCCAATGGCATTGCCCGGTAGCTACGTTCGGAACTGATAAGCGCTGAAAGCATCTAAGCGCGAAGCAGGCCTCGAGATGAGTTCTCACTAGAGCTATAAGCTCTCTGAAGGGCCGTTGAAGACTACAACGTTGATAGGCAAGATGTGGAAGCATAGTGATATGTTAAGCTAACTTGTACTAATTACCCGTGAGGCTTAACCATACAACGCCAAACGCGTTTTATGTGATAGTTGATAGCGCAAGAAGTTAATAGACTAAAGTAGATTTACTGAAAACTTTATTATCAGAATTCCAAATTT
>NZ_JACJDS010000077.1:0-2366 GCF_014163635.1 Pseudoalteromonas sp. SR44-8 | reverse complement strand
GTAAACGTATAGCTAACGACACCTAGCTTTACTTTATGTACCAAGGTAACAGCGGCTCAAGGTTGCTTGGCTGCTCAGCAATATGTTGTAAACAAGTTGCAATATAGTCATGCATCACAAGGTCATTTGCCTTTGCAGTTTCAACAAGACTATAAAGTATAGCGCTGGCATGTGCACCATTGCAGGTATTTGAGAATAACCAGTTTTTTCGCCCTATTACGAATGGTTTTATAGCTCGCTCTGCACGGTTATTGTCAATACTGAGCCTGCCATCATCAAGGTAACGCCTGAATTTCTCAAACTGATTTATCGCATAGGTAATTGCTTCACCTAACGCCATTTTTGGTGGGATTTTATCTTTATGCTTGAGTAACCATTGATACAATTCATCAACGATTGGTTTGGCTTTTTGCTGCCTAATCTTGAACTTTTCATCGGCCGTTTTATCTTTGATGGCTTGCTCAATACCGTAGAGCTTGCGAATAAGGTTTAGTGCTACATCCGCTTTGACGGTTTTTTTATTATTGCCTTTAGCCTCGATGAATTTACGGCGCATATGGGCTAAGCACGCAACCAGTGTTGCATTCGTTTGCTCGTATGCCTTGTAGCCGTCAACGTGCATGTAGCCATCGTAACCATCAAGGAAATCAACCGCACATTGGCCTGCGCGACTGTTATGGTAATCAAACAGGACAATATTGGTGCCTTTACCCGGTTTATCATCGCCGCAACAATACAGCCACATATAGCTGGTCGCTTTATCTGCGTTAATAACGTTGAGCGGGGTTTCATCACCATGAATAACGGCTTGAGATAACAACACCTCTTTTAAGTGTTGATACAAGGGGGATAACAGGTCTGCGCAGCGTAACATCCAACTCGACATGGTTTGCCGACTCAACTCAATACCGATATCAGCAAATAGCGTTTCTTGGCGATAAAGCGGTAAACCAAACTGGTATTTACAGGTGATTATTTGGCTCAGCAAACTAGGCGTGGCGATACTTTTTGGAATGACTGTTGCGGGCATTTTTGCGGTTTTCACCACACTTTCAATCCCTTCTCGCTCACAGTGGCGACACGTATATTTTGGACGAATGGTTTTGATGACTTTGATATGCGCTGGCACAAATTCTAGTGCTTCACTGCTGCTTTCACCCATTTTGTGAAGGGGGCTTTGACAGCAATCACACATTTTGTCATCCTCTTCGAGGTCAACAACCACCTCAATTCGCGGCAACTGCGCTGGCAGTGGGCGGCGTTTCGGTTTGGCTTTTTCTGTCTTTACTGAGGCCGATGTGACCAATAGCGCTTTATCATGTTCATCAAGAATGTCTTCTGCTTCATTAAATACTTCGCCTGCACCCGGCATCTTTTCAGATTTCTTCGCGTACTCTTTGGCAAGCTTAGCGTTATAAGCTTGCAGCAATTCGTAAATTTGCGCATCTTTTTCAGCTAACTTTTCATCCATATGCTGTTGCAACTCAAGCAACATGCGCTTGAGTTGTTCTGGGTCGTCAGGAAGTGAGTGTGCATCAATTTTCATGTTCGCAATTTAACAGAATTTGACGGTGTTTTCTTGCTTGACGCAAAGATAAAACGGACGGTGTGGCAACGATCATTTACTGTCAATATGATCAATTAGATCATCGATTGATACAGCAATTCTTCATGACCAAGTACATCATATCCCGACAATAACCAATCCAATTGCTGAGGACTGAGTTCAAATTCTTGCAGATTGGCTTTGTTTGGCCATTTGAACTTTTGTTTTTCTAACCGCTTGTACCACAAAGCAAAGCCCGTTTTATCCCAGTAAACCAGCTTGAGTTTGTCTTTCGCTTTATTGCAGAACAAAAATAATGCACCAGTGTAAGCATCACGTTCAAGCTCGCCTTCAACCAGTGCGACCAGACCATCAATGGATTTTCGAAAATCCACGGCATCGCGGTGTAAGTAAATACACTTTGGTTCAACAAACATTTTCATCAGGCAAGCTCGCGGAGTAATTGGCCTAGATAAGATGCAGACGTTGTGGGAGGCAAACTGACGTTTACTTTTCCGACTTCGAGGGTAATCGACAGTTGGTGTTCGGTGACGTCAACGTGTTTAGCTACTTTAGCGCGAACAAAGCTGCCTGATGATTCATTAAGCTTACTTCGTGCGGCATAGAAGCTTGTTTTTGATAAAGCATGTAGCTGGCAATAGTCAGTGATAGTTAAATCGCTGGCTTGTTGTTCTTCGATAATGTTGCGCCACTGCTCAAGGTTACGCATTTTTCTCATGGCTATCTCCTAATTGAAATTCAGAAATAGCTTAATCGGTTTGACGAGTTATTGGCAGGTGCACTTTGCTAGACGCTTACG
>NZ_JACJDS010000076.1:0-3040 GCF_014163635.1 Pseudoalteromonas sp. SR44-8 | reverse complement strand
AAGGCTGTACTTAATATTTTTCTTAAGTACCTACCTATGACATGGATGTAAGTAAGGGGCGTGAGCAGGACGCGGAAGCTTTGCTCAATTTTTACTTAGCCCACTAGGTTACAAATCTCGCGCCGCGATTAAATCGCCCCGAGGTTGAACAAATTTTAATCCTTAAAGGTCAACAGGCCCTAATTTTGAGTAATAGCAAATGCTGTTTTTTTGTACATTTTACTTTAGTTATTTATTTTTGGGCCGATACTTAAGTAAGCAAAAATAGGAGTCGGATCATGAAAATTGGCAACTTTGGCTTTGTTCCAAACAACAACGTCAATAAATACAGTAACAAAGCTGCATTACAGCAACCTACAATACAGTCGCCTCAAGATAGTTACCAGCAACGTGGTAAAGAATTAGCAGCAAAAGTGTTAGGTGACAAAATGGCTGAGGCCTTAGGCTTACCTGTCGCGGAAGAGAAAAAAGACAAGCCACTATTTGATTTTGAAGAAATAGTCAAAAACGTTTTGGACTTTGTAACTGGTGCCGTTAAGAAAGCGCAAGTCAATGGAGCCGATAATGAAAAACTCAAAGGTATGCTTAGTGATGCACGCAAAGGTGTGCAAACAGGTATTGATGATGCCTATGGTGAATTAAAAGATACCGGTATTCTAAACGACGAAATTGAGCAGGGCATAGAAAAATCCAAAGAAGGTATTTTTAATGGCCTGGATGAGTTTGAAGAGGATTTATTTAACCCTAAACCGGATTCTGTCAGTGTTACTCAAGCACAGTATTTAAGTTTAAGTAATAATGCTCAGTATAACTTCACCACTGCAGAAGGTGACGAAGTGAGTATTAGTTTTGCTGATGCATTTAAACAGCAATCAGCCAGTAGTTATCAGCGTAATGGTCAAAATGAAGGTTATGCCAGTGCATCATCACAATCGCGGGAGTTATCATTTAGCATGTCAGTAAATGGTGACTTAAACGAAGATGAACAAAAGGCTATTAATGCAATGATGGAAGACTTGCAAAATGTTAGTAAAACATTTTTTGGTGGTGATTTGGAACAAGCCTTTGAACAAGCACAAGAGCTCAACTTAGGCAACGAACAGCTAGTCGCGTTTTCAATGGACTTAAAGCAAACTAAAACGTTTGCAGCAATAAAAGGCTATGAAGAGAATAAACCAACACCAGAGAAAGCTGTGGCTGAAAAAATAGCTCCATTTAATGACGATCTAAAAAATGCCTTTAATAAAGCGGGTGATCTTGGTTTGCAAAATGAACTGTCAGGCATTTTACAATGGTTAAATCAAGACCAAGAGGAAATAGGCAAATTAGTCGACTATACAAAATCAATGTTTGAGCAAATGAATAAATTGCGCTCAGCAGCACTAGAGAGTGAAGCATAAGCTTTATTTTCAGTACACCGCGTGGCAAACTGCTCAGCTTAGTTATTATAAGGAGCGAGTTGTTTGTCACCTCATATCATGGTTTTTGATTCGGGCATTGGTGGTACCACAGTGCTGAAGCATATTCAGCAATACATACCTGATGGCCTTTATAGTTATTTTATGGATAACGCCTACCTACCTTATGGAAAGCTGAGTCAACAAACCATAATTCAGCGCCTCACCGGATTATTAATTTTTATAGAAACACAACAATTACACGTTGATGTGTTAGTTATTGCTTGTAATACCGCATCTACTTCAGCACTGAGCGCACTTCGCGAATTAACCACGATACCGATCGTCGGTGTAGTACCTGCAATTAAGCCCGCCGCTTTATTATCTAAGTCACAGCATATTGCCTTATTGGCCACACCAGCAACAGTACAAAGTAGTTATACACAACAGTTGATAAGCCAGCATGGTCAAGCTGTCACAGTACATTTATATGCAAGTGTTGAACTTGTAACGTTGGCGGAACAAACATATCAAAGTAAAAAGATTATCCAAGACAAACTAGTTGCAGAGCTCGATAGTCTCGCTATTGATAATAGAGTGGATGTAATCGTGTTAGGTTGTACGCATTTCCCAATTTTAGCAAAAGGTTTGAATGAGTATTTTAACAGCACTGTATTATTACTTGATTCCGGCGTAGCAATAGCCAAACGGGTGTGTGCAATACTCAAAGAGCATAATATAGATTGCAGTGATGAGCTTGATGCTAATTGTACAGGCAAGAAAAAGCCGCTACGTTATTACGCAACGGCTTCTATTTATGTTGATAAGCAACCGGTGGAGCTAGTTACGCTGATTGATCCGACTCAGAACGAAAAGAGTTAGATTCATCATCTTGTTTTTGTTTTGCTTCACGAACTTTCAATGTACGTTGTTGGAACTCGCTATCGTTTAATTTTGCAATAGCATTATCAGCATCTAGCTCTGCCATTTCAACAAAGCCAAAGCCACGACGTTTGCCAGTATTTTTATCCTTTAATAGGCGTACATTAAACACTTTACCTTGTTCTTCAAATAAAGCGCGAACTACACCTTCATTTGCACGATAAGGAAGATTGCCCACATAAAGTGTTTTTGTTTTTACTTCGGCTTCTTCTACATCGCCAGATGACATTGCAGCTATAACTACACCACCAATTAATAAACCAGCACCAAATAACAGTGCAGGACTTAATTGTAGGCTCGAAAGCGCAAAATTAACTATAACGAAACCAATAACAGCAAGGATAACTGAAGAGATAAGAGATTTTTGATCGGGTAATTTCATTTTGATCTACCAATAAACAGGAAATAAACATTAATTTAACATTGTGAACTTGCTATCTTAACGCGATAAATGAACATAGCAATGATATTTATGTGAAATAATTTAATTTACATCAAAAAAGACTCGAAAAAGCATCGATTGAGTGTTCTTTTAAAGCGTTTTGCATGCTTTTTGAGCGAACAGTCAAAAGATTGAAAAAAAGTGTTGATCTGTTTTTGGATCTCCCTATAATGCGACCCCACTGAGACGGGAAACGCCAACGCATAGCGAGGCACGAACAACTCAGAGAGTTAAATAAAACTTCGGTTTTAAATATTCG
>NZ_JACJDS010000075.1:0-4220 GCF_014163635.1 Pseudoalteromonas sp. SR44-8 | reverse complement strand
TTCTAGGTTCTAGGTTCTAGGTTCTAGGTTCTAGGTTAATCAGTTTAAAAACAGCTACGGGCTTTGTGCAACGGGCTAATTAATCTAGCAAAAACCATTTTCACCACCGAGTCGCTTTGCTGCACTGAGAAACCATTCGCGGCTAAAGCCTGCTCCTATGCTAAATCATAGATACTAGAATCTAGGTCCTAGAACCTAGCTCCTATTTTCTTACTTATCCGATTTATATTCGTAATTGTAGTAACCGTAATAGCCGTAAGCGTTACTGGCTTTTTTAACTACACCATTGAACACTACGCCTTTAACGTCGGTACCGTTTTGTTCAAAGCGATTACGGGTCAACTCTATTTCTTTAATGTGGTTTTGGCCAAAACGGGTTACTAACAATGTTGTACCAGTGTGGGCACTGACGATTGCCGGATCTGTTACCGCTAAAATAGGTGGCGTATCTATGATTACCAAGTCGTATTCGGCGCTTACCTCTTCAACTAACTTACTAAAGTTTGAGTGCATTAGTAATTCAGATGGGTTTGGCGGTATTTGGCCACGGGTAATTACGCTTAAACCTTCAACTTGTGTTGGTTTAGTCACTTCGCTTAAGTTTAAACGGCCTGATAAGTAATCACTTAGGCCATCGTCCCACTTAATGCCAAACTGGGTTTGTAAGTAGCCTTTACGCATATCGGCATCGATTATCAGTACTTTTTTACCACTTTGTGCCAATACAGCAGCTAAGTTAACTGATACAAATGACTTACCTACACCGGGGCTTGGGCCGGAAATTGCAATTAGGTTATTCTTAGCTTCCATCATCGCAAAGTGTAAGCTAGTACGTAAGCTGCGCAAAGCCTCAATTGATAAATCAGCTGGGTTATCAAGAGCAAGTATCGACTTTGGTTTATTTTTGGCTTTACGAGCACCAAAACCGGCGAGCTTTTCTTGATAATCTGAGTACGGCACGCTGGCGTATACTGGTAGGCCAATTGCCTCTATTTCATTTGGATCTTCAACGCCTTTATGCATGGCTTTTTGTACGAGTACAATAGCTACTGCAAGCATGCCACCTAGCATAGTTGCCATAACCACAATCAATGCTTTTTTAGGCTTAACAGGTTTTGAGGTATTCACCTCTGCAAAGTCAATAATACGTACGTTACCCACAGTACCTGCCCGTACTATGTCAAGCTCTTGGGTTTTACTTAGTAACAGCGTATAAATTTGGTTACTTACTTCTACATCGCGTTTTAAACGCAGTAACTCTTGTTGAGTCTCTGGTAGGTTACCTACTTCACCAACCAATTCTTTTTTCTGCTCATTAACCGCGCTTATTTGCTCAATTAAACCTTGGTATGTTGGGTGGTCTTTTTTAAACTTGCGGCTCATTTCAAGACGTTTTAACTCAAGCTCTTGCAGTTTGGTTTCAAGTTTAACTACTTGCTCTAATACGCCTTGCGTTTCAAGGGTAATATTGATTGACTGACGTTTAATTTGGTAATCGTTAAAACGTTGTTCGGCAAATTCTAACTGTTTTTTAATCTCAGGTAGTTGTACTTCTAAAAACTCAAGGGATTTTTGTGCTTCGGCTGAATTACGCTCTACGTTACGGCGTACATAAATACCCGCTACTTTATCAAGTACTTTTTCAGCATAATGTGGCTTCTCGCTCTGTAGGTTCAAGTTAATGATACCTGAATCTTTACCTTTTTCGCTGGCACCAATCGCAGCTTGTAAATCTAGAATGGTATTTAAGCGATCTTTACGTAGTATTGTAAATTCAGTACCGGCACGGGCATTTAGACCACGTATCGTTAAGTTAAATTTACCGTTGGTTAGCTCTTGGCCAACCTTACCTGTTAGTATTTTTTCCCCTTCGTCATTTAACAATGTCACAGCATTATTTTCTTGCGCTACAAGTGTAAACTCGCTACCTACAGCAGACCGTGGTACATCAAACCTAAATACATCAATACTCTCACCACCCCAAGCGTATGAACTAGCACCAAAACTAGGCTCGGCAAGCTCACCTTCATTCATTGGGCTGAATTTACGAAAAGCACGGCTGCCTATAAACGGGAATAATTTAGGCTCTGCTATTACATCAAGCTTTAATGTATCTACTGCTTCACCAATGACTGAGCGTGATTTAAGTAGTTCGATCTCTGTTACCGCAGCTGAGGTACTTTCAAACATGCCCGACATATCGTCAAAACCAGGGACTGAGCCACCGCTTTCTTCTACTTGGATCATCGCAGTAGCTTGGTATACCGGGGTCGAAAATACCGCATAAATCACACCCACAACCATAAACACTGTTGTTAAGGCGATTATAAAATATTTACGATCTATCAAAGCGCCTAACAGCGCCATAAGGTCAATTTCTTGGCTTGCTTGTGTGTCTGGTCTATTTTGTTTGTTTGCTGCTAACGCAGTGGGCTGAGCATTCATGTACTAGCCTATCCTTATAAATACTTTTGCCAAGCGCTACAGGCGCTGTCGATTAATGCATAAACGTGTTGAAACGCTTCAAGACTCTGCCTATATGGATCGGGTATTTCTTTATCACCAAGCCATTTACCGAGTAAAAAGGTTTTTCCGCGCGCTTCTGGGTAGCGGCTACACAGGTCAGTTAAGTGGCGTTGTTCCATCACTAAAATAACGCTATTTTGCGCAACTAGGCTTGATGTTAACTGCCGACCTTGGTGCTCATCCATATTTATACCATAAGTTGCAGCAATCTGCTTTGCTGTTGCATCAGCGGCTTTACCTTCCAGTGCCGTTAAACCCGCAGAAGATACTTTAATATTTTTACCGGCTAGCTTACTCTTTAATACGTATTCAGCGGTTGGACTGCGGCATATATTACCAGCGCACACCACTAAGATAGAATCAAACATCGTTATCCTTAGTTTGTCGCTGTTAAGCCATCAATTGAATCAACTGTCGCGATTGACGGTAATAACAAACTTATTACACGGTTCCAGCGAGCAAGTGGTGCCGATGTTACATATACAATATCGTGTGGTTGCAATTCAAACTGCTCAGCTAACACTAGTGCTGCCACATTTTTTGCATGCAACTGGTATACATCGGCAATAACACCGTCGGTTTCAAGGTTGCGTTTACGCAGTACAAACACGCCATTAGCATCGGCGGTGTTTTCGTTTAAGCCACCTGAATTACTGAGTGCTTCAGCAAGGTTTAAACCATAACGGTTTACATCAACAGAGCCTGCTTTTTTAACATCACCTAATACAAAAACACGCTGTAAGTCATTCCGGTTTACATGCACTATATCGCCATGTTGTAACAAACGGTTTTGCGAAATATCGCCATGTGCATAAAAATCATCAAGTTTAATAACTTCAGTTTTGTCGCCGCGAGTAAAAGTAACCGTACGCCAATCGGCAGCTTCAGTTAAACCACCGGCTTGGTTCAAGGCGTCAATCAATGTAAGTGGAATTTCTGTAACAGGTAATATGCCTGGTTGCTTTACTTCGCCAGTTACATATGCTTTTTGGCTGCGAAAACCAACCACTTTAATATCAACTTGCGGGTCTTCAATCACTCGGCTTAAACGCTTCACCAATTCGCTATGTACTTGTTGTACTGTTTTACCTGCTGCCTGAATATTGGGTGCATAGGCGTAAGTAATGGTACCGTCTGCTTGCACGCGAAAACCATCAAACTCTGCGGTACGTTGCACAGCTGCTGGAATAGTTAATTCTGGGTGATCCCATACACCAATGGTAAGTACATCACCTACACCGAGTATGTATTCGTAATCACTAACATTTAAACCATCAAGGCTCGAAGGTGGCTTATTTTTTTTACGCGATTGGTTTTGCTGATAAATTAAAGATGAGTCAATAATTTGAATATTTACTTTTTCAAGGTCTTGTTCAAGGTTTTTTGTTTGTTCACCCGATTCGATTCCTTCGAAATGGCTACCGGGGATGATTGTACAACCTGTCATTGTTAGCAACGTGAGTGATGCTACAAGTGTTTTACAGCTTAGCGCCATTGTTTATTCCCAAAATAATATTAAATTCTAAAACTTTCAGCTTATTTTTAAATATATTGCTGTTATTTTTTGCTGGCCAATTAAAGCATGGCTACCTTTGCTTCGCAAGGTTGGTTGCACGTTTACTGTGCAAGCAGTTAACTTTTTTGTTAATTTAGTGTTCTAGGTTCTAGGTTCTAGGTTCTAGGTTCTAGGTTCT
>NZ_JACJDS010000074.1:0-4268 GCF_014163635.1 Pseudoalteromonas sp. SR44-8 | reverse complement strand
GAACCTAGAACCTAGAACCTAGAACCTAGAACCTAGAACCTAGAACCTAGGGATTGATGGATTTAATAATACTAACTCGGACTCGGATCACACCATGCCTAAATTGAATATGTTGTTTTTAAGCTGTGCAGCTGCATTGAGCTTACCTGTTGCCGCTGATGAGGTAAAACACTTCCAGTCTTTTGCAGGCTATACCGGCTTAATTAACACTCCTAATGCTGAAGTAATGGATTCTGGCGTGGTTGATTTTGGTTATAACAATCAGCTTGATTTTCGGGGCCAGAGGTACATGGATGGCCATAATTTTATAGTTTCCGCTGGCTTGTTTGAAGGCTTTGAGGTAAGCGGGCAAGTTGCATCTAACTCTATGCATGACAATATGTTTTACTCTGAGGGCAGAGGCCAAACTCGTGATTTATCTTTTAATGCTAAATACCAAATACCTTACATACCTCAAGATTGGTTGAGTGTTGCTATTGGTATGAAGGATTTGGGGGGGGCGGCAAATAACTATAAAACAATTTATGCTGTTGCTTCAAAAGAGCTGTGGGATTTTAGATTTAGTGCGGGTGTTGGCTCAAGCGATCGTAAAACGGGGCAGATGGATGGGGCTTTTGCTGGTATTGAATGGCAACCGTTCAAGTGGTTTAGTGTACTCACTGAATACGACTCTGAGGCTGTTAATGCCGCTGCGCGACTAACCATTCCTAAAGAATGGTTATATGATATTGGTGAAATCACCTTAACCAGCCGTTTTTATAGCAATACTGAATTATCTGAAGATACCAGTAATTATTGGGGTATCAACTTTACTTTACCACTAAGTAACGAGTTAGGTTACCAACAGCCAGTTAAAGCTGCACCAGATGTACAAAATAATACTGCTAATGTACCTGTTGCGACTAAAGGCGCGGCATCTATTAATCCTAATGCTGTAAAAATACAAACGCCAAATGACTACACTTTACCTACCGTTAAGCCAGAAGCGCGTACTACTGCAAAGATTACAAATAATACAGGGCAACAAGCTGAATTAAGTCAGTTGAATTCTCAATCTGTTAACTTGAAGCTAGCATTGGTGGACGATGGTTTTGAAAATGTTAGCGTTGCTTTTAACAATAATAATCAGTTGTTTGTTAAATTTGAAAACTCAATTTTTAATCGTAACGATATTGATGCATTAGGATTGGTATTAGGGCGTGTTGCTGAGTTAATAACACTTGAGGGTGTTGAATTTAGCGTACAACTTAACAAATATGATTTAGCATTACTTAATGTTGTTGGTACCGTTGATAATTACAAAGAATTTATTACTAACAATATTTCCCCTGATTTATTAATTACCTTGGGGGCTGCTCTTGAGCCAAATGGTTTGGTTTGGGTAGGGACTACAGATACAAGTTCACCATATTTTAAACCGCGTTTAACTGTAGCGCCAACTATAAGTAATACCTATGCAACTGAGCTTGGAGTATTTGATTACTCTGTTGCAATTAGAGCCGATTTAGAGGTGCCTTTATGGCAAGGCGGCGGCATTATTTTAGGTGGCCAAGTAAATGTTGCGAATAGTGATGATTACGCTGAAAATAAGCCGTTTAAAAATTACCGTAAAGAAACCCAGTTTGATCGCGCTTTGTTCTATCAAACTTTTGAACTACCGTTTGGTTTTTACAACCAAACCCAAGTTGGCTATATCAAAGACTTTTATGACTACCGCGGTATTAGTAATGAAACAGCTTGGCTAAGTGATGCTGGTAGGCATAAAGTGAGCTTTAAATTTGGCTCTTTTCAGTACCAGGATTACCGCGGCAGCCGCAGTTACCAAATGTTTAATTATCAATATAATTGGGTAGAGCAAGATATTACTTTACATGCCCAAGCTGGTGATTTTTGGTATGAAGATAGTGGTTACAAGCTAGAATCACGCTTTTGGTTTGGTGATAGCTACTTAGCTGTATTCTTTGAAGACTCAAGTGCGCAAAGAGCCGGTGCTGCGATAAGCATACCGTTATCACCGCGTAAAGATATGTCGGTTACTCGTTTTGGCCAAGTTAAAGGTAATGAGGCTTACCGCCATAATATTGGTACGCAAGTAGGTAAGTCGCGTAATCAATTGGTTTTTAACCAGTTATACGCACCAAGTTCAATAGTTGGCTTAGATAAAACATTCTTTAACCAAGGTCGCTTATCGAGTGATTATGTTTATAAACATTTACCAAGGTTAAAAGAAGTGTATTTAAAATATCGGTAACAAATTTTTATTAGACTAACTATTGTACAAATATGTAGTTAGTCTATATTATGTAACGAACTGATTAATTACTATAGAGCGATTAGCTCTATTTTTGACAAAAAGTAAAAAATGTTGTTTTTTTGCTCATTTTTGTTGCGTTATGGCTATACTTTCCTAAAGTAAACGCTAATATTGTAACGAGTATAAAAAACCTTAGTTTATTGATTGTTTATTATAAAGGAATAAAAGGACTCCCTATGTTTACTAACAAAAAATCGCTATTGGCATTGTCTGTAGCTTCTGCATTTGCTCTAACTGGTTGTTTTAGTGATGACGATGGTAATGATTACACACCACCTGGACCAGGACCTGATCCAGTAGTGGTTGTTCCACCTCAAACACCAACTGAACTTAACTTTATAGTTAATGTATCTGTAGTTAATAGCGACTCAGATGCAATTGCAGATGCAACAGTAAGATTTGTGGAAAATGGCGCGCCATCAACTAACATCGTTGATGTAGATGGCAACGCGGTTCAGACTGCAACGACTACTGAAGATGGTGGCTTTATTGTTACTGTTAAGAGTGGCTCTGAATTATCAAGTGTGACGGCAGTTGTTTCTGCTGCAGGTTTTATAACCAAATCTTTCAAAGTTGATTTATCTAACGAAGACGAACTATCTGTATTACCAGCTCAGTTCCAATTGACCTCATCAGATGCTGCTGGCCTTGCAAGCGATGTAAAAGTTTCTACTGATATTAGCGGTTCAACAACCACGGCTCCAATCATTGCTGATGCTCTAGTTTCAGGTGATTCAGGTGATTCTTTAGCTACTGCAACTTTACCAACTGGTATTACGCTTCAAAATGCTGCAGGCGAAGCTGTAACTGGTGATTCAGTATCATTGAGTGTTGTAGGTACAGATCCAACATCTTCAACCAAATCATCAGTGATCCCTGAAGGTCTAAATGCTGATAACACTAGCGCAAATGTTTTAGTGCCAGTTTCGGTTGCTGATGTAAACTTATTAGTGGGTGACACTAAAGTTAAGAAATTTGCTGGTGACACATTAAAAGTAACACTTGCAGCACCTACAGATTTAGCTGCTGGCGAAACACTTACTGTTAAATCGTTCGATGATGAAACAGGCCAATGGTCTGCAGATGACTTTGCAGTTACACAAGGTACTGGTACAGTAAGCTTTGAAACAAACCACTTAACGTGGTTTGCTGTTAACCGCAATGCGAATACTTGTACTGACGGCTTTTCTGTAAATGTTGCTTCAGGTACTATTCCTGCAGGTGGGTTATTTGTAGTAGCAGACTCATCAGATATGAGTGTGTTTAACTTCATTCGTGGTGGTGCAACTTCAAAGACTGTTGTGCCAGCTGCCTTAACAACGGGCTTAGGTGTATATGATGGCGCAACTGCTCGAGTAAGACTTTTTGACCGTGAAGGTGGAACATGGTTTGACTCACAAACAGAAGTTGGTGTTTGTGGCGCTGTTGCTGTAACTCCTGTAGCACCATTTACTCTAGTTAATAAAGAATTAACTCTTACAGGTGCTTGTTCTAACGATGCTGATGTAGCGGTGAATGTTACTAATTCAACTGTTTCATTTAAACGTGCTGGCAAAGCTGCAAGAGCTGCAATTAAAGATGCGAATGGTAACTTCCAGTTAACTAACCTACGTGAAGGTGAAAACTACGATGTTACTGTTAACTTCCGTGGTTTACCTGTTGAAGGTGCGAACACATTTACAATTGAAGGTGCTAATGCTGACGCATTAACTCAAGCATTCCAGTTTACATGTCCAACATCTACCGGTGGTACTGGTGGTACTGGCGGTAACGGTTAATTTTTGTTAGTTCCTATTAGGGATTAAGCCTAAAAGCCGCATTTATGCGGCTTTTTTTCGTTTTGGGTTACCTGATCAACGGGGTATGGGCAGTGGGCTTCGGGGCACGAGCTACGAGCTGTAGGCCTAACACCTAACACTTAAAACCTAACACCTAAAACCTAACACCTAAAACC
>NZ_JACJDS010000073.1:1758-4451 GCF_014163635.1 Pseudoalteromonas sp. SR44-8 | reverse complement strand
ACGACTTGGCTGTATAGAGCCTGCTTTCCTTTAAATAAACAGCGGAATATTACAGTTAACAAAGGCATGAATAAATTGACCTTACGCGGTCAAACGAAAGTGAATGCCCAATGGCAACTGTATTGCTTAGTTCATAATATAGAAAAGCTGCAAAACACGATGCATTAATAAAGGTAAGCTGCTACCTCTCCAAATAAGCCACTTAAACACCTGTGATACCTTCCAAAACGCCCATTAAAGCAACAGTAAATCCTCTTTTTATATTTCACGTAAAATCGAAGTAACCGATTGAGTCAAAATAGGAACTCGGCTATGGTTAATACATCAATAAAAATAAATTAAAAACGAGTTATTCTACAGCCTCGTTAGTTGCCCGTTCTTACAATTAAGGAAGTAAGATGAAATTTAGTTATGTATCGCTTTTAATGATTATTCCATTAGCTTGTTTTGCGGAAGATAAAGTTGTGGAAATGGACCCGAATGATATTCAGATGAATGGGTATGTTCACGAGTCGTTGCCTGAAGGATTACTTGTTCGAATTAAGGCAACAACGGATACTTTTGAAATTGTAGATGGAATGTCATATGAAAAAGCGGTCGATCTTTACAAACGCGATATTGACCCTGAGTCGAACTTGGTAATATGGGAAGAAATGGCCCGCGTCTACAATCTGTTTTGCAAATCTAGATGTGGTACGGCCGCCGAACGAATGGATGTTTATAGAGCATTATTGTTGCGCTCAATGTTACCTAATAAACAGGCATTAGCCCGCCTACAAGCAAAGTTAATCACTGCCAGCGAAGCTGCCAATATCGTTTCTCAATATAAACTAGCGGCCAAGCCAATTGATGTTATTCAAAAGTAGCATCGCAACTAACAAGGCCAGCAAATCTGACCTCCGTAAGCTGTCTTCTTTTTTGCAAAAACACGCAAAAAAGCAGCCAACTTACTCCGGCAGTTTCTGGCGGCGTTATGTGCCTAGGGTGATATGAAAACACTGATTTCAATTTTACTTTGTTCTTTGTTGGCTGCGTGTGGTTTCCAATCTATCAAATTGGTGGGTTATGGTAAAAAACTCGATGTTCCTGTCTATGAGGCCTGTTTCTTTGATAAATTTGAAGAGTATCGTTCATTAACTAATTATTTGCTCTCCGTAGAAGTAGAAAAAGCTGAAGGGCAAATTACTTACTATGAATTAACAATTGATGGTACAAATACAGAAGACCCAAGTGAGGTGTTTACACCTAAGTCTTTCAAGGAATCAAAAGAATTTATGGAAAATATAGTTAATGAGTGTTCTGCTTAAGGCGGTACATAACAATGCAAATTAAAAGCGCGGACAAAAAAAAGTTGGCTTTGTTCGTGCCTCACAAATCATAGCCAACTATTTTTTGCCGTTTATTTGCGGCGTTAGGGATACATGATAAAGATTGCACTCAACGTTACCATTTCACTTTACTTTCTTGTGTGGCTTTTCATATTTTCCACCGGAGGAGGAACCTATTCTGATTCTAATAAGGAAAGTATCGAGCAGAGTATTCGCTATTATCATAGTATTCGTGATGATTTAAACTTAATTGTAAATTACGTAAACGAATTTAAAGCTGATAAAGCTTTATTTCCTAGCGAATCAGAGCTAATTGGTTGGGTAGAAGCAAACCAACAAATTGAGAACTATGTGAAAAATTTTCACATAGAGTTCTTTCTGGGTGATTACCCATCTCATGTAGTAGATGAGCTTGGATTTCCAGATGAAAATTCATATGTTATTTCGTTGTGGACTGGAGATCAGCATTTATACTATGCATCATGGCTAGAATTAAACAGCGCAGATGTCTCAGTGGAAGAATTTGGTATTGCTCGCTCAAATTCAGGTATACACGTTTTATTTTCTTTATTGTTGCTTCTTGTACTTAATCTATATATACGCAAAACAGAGAAAAGTATGCCTAACAAGAGAATAAATAGTGATTCTCTTTAGTTTGTCATTTTTAGTTGCAAACAGCGCAATAAAACTGCCAAACTAGCTCACACATTATTCAGGCGTTTAGTGCTAAAAAATATGAGTGCTATCGAATATACAAATGATGGATTCAGGCTGTCTCTTGAGCCACTAGAGATTGAGGGGCGAACTAGTTCTATTGCATTTTCTATTGAAATAGAACTTAAAACCAAACCGGATGACAACCCTCTTTCCCAAAGCATGAAATTTAACTATCCTCATGTCTGGATTGAAACGGATGAACTTGATCGGTTTGAGAAAGAATTAAGTCAGATTCAAGAAGCAACACTTAGAGATATGAGTGATTATGTCTTATTTGCAGTACGTGGGTCGGATGCATCCACAGAATTAGAAATAAATCCTAGAGATGAGCGCATGTCGTCAAGCGCAGCAAATATCAACTCCATATTGTTGTTGGCTCCAAGGGTCAAGAAGGGGCTGGCTAATACATTTAAAGAGTATCCCAAATGGTGGTGAAAGCACTTATCAAAAGGCTGCACCTGACATTTTTTGCTACGCTCAATTGTGTATGTCGCGTAGCTCAATTTTACACAATTGCTCAACGCTAAAACTGCAGGTGAGCTTGGCGTTAGTGAGTAAAAAAGGACAGGCACATTTTTTTTGCAAAAATCATAGCATCAACTACTGTTATTACATACAGTATCTGATGAAGTTGATATATTATGACTC
>NZ_JACJDS010000073.1:0-1658 GCF_014163635.1 Pseudoalteromonas sp. SR44-8 | reverse complement strand
GCGCAAGAAAAAAGCTTATTGATTTAGCATCGACATCTTATTATCACTTAATCTCACGATGCGTGAGACGTGCATTCTTGTGTGGTGATGATAAATACACAGGTAAAAACTTTGATCATCGTAGGCAGTGGTTAGTAGAGCGAATTAAGTTATTAAGTAGTGTGTTCGCCATTGAAGTTGCTGCCTACGCGATTATGAGCAATCACTACCACCTTGTTGTGAACGTCAATGAGTAAAAAAGGACAGGCACATTTTTTTTGCAAAAATCATAGCATCAACTACTGTTATTACATACAGTATCTGATGAAGTTGATATATTATGACTCGCGCAAGAAAAAAGCTTATTGATTTAGCATCGACATCTTATTATCACTTAATCTCACGATGCGTGAGACGTGCATTCTTGTGTGGTGATGATAAATACACAGGTAAAAACTTTGATCATCGTAGGGAGTGGTTAGTAGAGCGAATTAAGTTATTAAGTAGTGTGTTCGCCATTGAAGTTGCTGCCTACGCGATTATGAGCAATCACTACCACCTTGTTGTGAACGTCAATAGGCGTCAAGCACTTGATTGGTCCGATGATGAAGTAATTAAACGCTGGTATCAGCTTTATAACGGCCACTTTTTAGTCGACCGCCACTTAAAAGGTGAGCAGTTAGATAAGCCAAGTTTGCTCTTTTTTAATGAGATCATCGCTAAATGGCGAGAAAGATTGTATGACATCAGCTGGTATATGAAAAACCTCAATGAGTACATTGCCCGCGAGGCCAATAAAGAAGATAACTGCACGGGTAAGTACTGGGAAGGGCGCTATAAGTCGCAAGCATTATTAGATGAAACCGCAGTGCTCAGTTGCATGGCCTACGTTGATTTGAACCCTATCAGAGCAAACATAGCCGATACGCTTGAAGACAGTGATTTCACCTCAATTCAAGAACGTATAGCGCACTTTAAAGCCTTTACCACAGACACGGTTAAAGCGAATAAGCTTCTCAAACAAAAAGATAATATTCAGCATGAAAGCCAACCAGCACAGTTAAAACCATTTGGCGGCAATCACATTAAACACACGATCCCCTTTGCCTTACTGGATTATATTGAATTAGTCGACTGGAGTGGCCGCCACATAGATCCAAAGAAAAAAGGGCATATCAACAAAACTATGCCAAAAGTGCTCCTGACTTTGAATATAGAAGAGGCACAATGGCTTGAATCAATTCAACGTTTTAGGCAGCAGTACTCAAATTTTGCAGGCAGCAAACAACGGTTAAAGCAGCAAGCCGCCAGTAATGATGTAAAATGGTACAAAGGCACAGGCTGAACAGTTGCATCATTATTAGGTTGTTTTAAAAATACACTATTGAACAAAGTGACGGCCTAGCTTCGCCTAAAATTCTTTCCAAGCACCTCAATTCTAAGCTCTGTAACTAACACTAATAGTGTGCAAAAAATAATGATACGGTTACCTATGACGGGAGAGGTGCTAAATTCTCTGACACAAAATATGTGTCTGTTCTTTTTATTGTTTACTGATGATATGCGACGAAGAAGGCTTGATAGGTCGTAACATGTTTGCCATTGATGGATGCAAATTGAAATCGAATGCGAGTAAAGAATGGAGCGGCACATTCGATGAGCTAGGGCGTAAAAAAGCA
>NZ_JACJDS010000072.1:0-6657 GCF_014163635.1 Pseudoalteromonas sp. SR44-8 | reverse complement strand
CGGAGTTTTTCAAGTTAGTTGTCGCATCAAGTTAAATTTTATGCCGCCCGCACTTCTTCTTTTTTCTCTGGATTCAAATTTACTTCATTGATCATTGTCCAATTTCGAGACTTTCCTGACCAACGACTTGGATTCTGTAATTTCGCTATTTCATTAACCCGATGACGTTCCGCTAGGATCGCTTTATCTAAACCTAAATGACGCTGATTTGGCGTGACAAACTTAATACCGCTATGTAAATGTTCATCGTTGTACCAATCTACAAATCCGTTAACCCATTTCCTTGCGCTCGCGATATCTTCGAAGGCTTTTTCAGGGTATTCTGGGCGATACTTTAATGTTTTAAATAATGACTCAGAATACGGATTATCGTTACTCACAGATGGTCGGCTAAATGAAGGCACAATCCCTAACTCCTGCAATGTCGCTAATAACGTTGCTCCTTTCATTGGACTGCCATTATCTGAGTGCAACGTGACTTGCTCAGGTTTTACCTGCTCTCGCCTGCAAATATCTACCATTAAATCAGCCGCCAGTGTGCTTAGTTGTGTGTCATGAACCTGCCAACCAACTATTTTTCGACTATAAATATCCATCACTAAATATAAGTATAAAAACTGACCTTTAACTGCTGTCGGCAAATACGTGATATCCCATGTATAAATTTCGTTTGCACGTGTTGCCTTGAGCGCTTTTGGCTTTTTTATCTTTTTATTTGGTTTTACTTTTTCTCTGTGTGTTAGTAAGTTATGTGATTTCATAACGCGATAAAACGAACTTTCTGATGCTATCCACACACCTTTATCCAATAGTTTAGGGACTATCTTGCAGGGTGGTAAATGCCCGTACTCTATTGAATTAACCGTCTTAATTATACGCTGTTGCTCTAATTCAGTTAGCTTATTAGGTGGTCGTTTTATCGTACTTGTCCGCTTATCTATCATATCTTCAGCTTCAATCCAGCGTTGGATTGTTCTTGTCGTTAAACCAAGTAACTCACATGCTTTTGCTTGCCTTGCCCCTGATTTCTGAGCGTCTTTAATGAGCTTTATCAATTCATGGCGTTCAGTTGAGCTGGTTAATCGTCCTCGTTGAAACCCCAAAGCGCATCTGCTTTTTTTTTGAGTACAAGTAAAGCGGCTGTTTCTGCTAATGCTTTATCTTTACGATTAAGCTCTTTTTGAAGCTGCTTAATTTCTTGTTTGAGCTGCTTGCTGTCTGATTTTACAGGCTTCGTTGCTGGCCCTTTAGCAAAATCTTGCTTCCATTGTTGAATATGATGCGGGTAAAGTCCTTTAGCACGACAATATTCATTAAGAGCTGTTTCATCTAAACTCGCACATTCAATAATGGCGTTGAGCCTGTCTTCTAAGCTCCAGTCATGAGGGCGTTTTTCTGTTGTCATGTGACTACCGTTATTTTTAGTTTCAAGTTCATGGTTTTTAGCAAGTGCAATCCACCGTTGTAGTGTTGAATAGCCGACGCCTAAATCATCAGCAATATCTTCTAGACGAACATCATCACATTGAGATAATGCTTTTTCAACAGCTTGAACTTTAAATTCTTGAGTAAATCGACGTCTCATTTTATCTGCCTCTATTAAAAGTTAGAGGCGACAACTATCCTGACACAGGGGGTTAGTGGTATTAAAATGTGCGCCAAACCCGCCGGTGCACAATACCTTAACAGAGTGGTTTGCTTGGTATATTTGATAAGCTCGCTGACAACGGCTTTTTGCTATTACTGATAAACTACCATCGTTGTTATTTGGCCCACCTAAAACAATCAGTGCCGTTTTAATTTCGCTATTCGTCGCTGCTCTCATTACGCGATTCTCAATTGTTTTTTATTCTTTGGCTATCAGCTTAAAACTATTTTTGCGGTTTGCAATTAATCATTAGGTCAAACGGCTTTTCCTTGAGACAATCCACACTGTTATTTTTAAAACATGGTTCTTTATGAAACTATTAGTTAGAAACTTATCACGTACTATCACTGAACATGAGATCCGCGTACTTTTTACTGAACACGGTAAAGTAGCCGATTGTAATTTAGTACTAGATAAAGAAACCGGCCAATCGAAAGGCTTTGCCTTTGTAGAAATGCCAAACGATGCAGAAGCTGCTGTAGCAATAAAAGCATTGAATCAAAGTACTGTTGATAAAAGCAAGATCCGCGTAAAGAAAGCTGACGCTTAAACGTGTTATTTTGTTGCAAAAGGCCAGCACTCTTCGCTGGCTTTTAGCTTTTCCCCACACAACTTCTGCGCCAGTCCCTTTCACCCAACGAAATTTAATTCAATCACTAAATCATAGTACCCAAAATCAACTAATTGTATTTTATAAAAATATCTGCGCTTCATGGCAAAAAACTAGACAGCAAAACCGACACCCCATATAGTCACAGTATGTATCCTTAAAAACCTGCAATTATGTCTCCTCTTTTTAAATCACTCAGTATAACTTTATTATTGGGCTTAACTGGCTGTTCAGAGCCTACTCAAGAACAGGCAACGCTTGACAATACAACCAGTGTAAATTTAAGCAATATTAAACAACATATTAAAACCCTTGCCTCAGACGAATTTGAAGGACGCGGTCCATTAACGCGCGGTGAAGTAAAAACTGTGGGTTACTTAAGTGACCAATACCAAGCGCTTGGATTAACTGGCGCATATAATAATAAGTTTTTACAGCCGGTAAAAATGGCGATGGTAACCGCTGATCAAAACATGCAATTAAAAATTGGCGACTTGAGCTTTACCGCTGGAAAAGATTTTACGGCGCGAACGAAACAATTACAGCCACTTATTGATGTTCGTAATTCAGAGGTAGTATTTGTTGGTTATGGCATTAATGCGCCCGAGTATAATTGGAATGATTATAAAAATATTGATGTAACGGGTAAAACGGTTGTTGTGTTAGTAAATGATCCTGGGTTTGCTACGCAAAACGATGCGCTATTTACCGGCAACGCCATGACCTACTACGGTCGCTGGACTTACAAATACGAAGAAGCCGCTCGCCAAGGCGCAGCCGCAGTATTTATTGTGCACGAAACAGCGCCAGCTGCATATCCTTGGGGCGTAGTTGAAAGCTCAAATACAGGCACAAAATATACCTTGATGGATAACAACCTAAACGCATCAGAACTACCGGTAATGGGTTGGCTAACACTCGATGCAACCGAGCAGCTATTTAAATCAGCAAACTTGAGCTATCAACAATTAAAGCAACAAGCACTTAACGACGACTTTAAAGCTACTGCGCTTAATTTAACAGCAAACCTTGCATTTAAAAACGAAGTGTCACACGCTAAATCACACAATGTTGTTGCGCAATTAACGGGCAGTGAAGCGCCTGATGAATATATTGTGGTCAGCGCACATTGGGATCATTTTGGCACTAAGCAAACTGATAGCGGGCCAAAAATTTATAATGGTGCAGTTGATAATGCCTCAGGCAGTGCTGCCACAATTGAAATCGCTCGTATATTAAGTAACATGCATAAACAAAAACCGTTTAAGCGCTCGATTATTTTTGCAAACTTTACCGCCGAAGAAACAGGGTTAATTGGCTCAGAGCAATTTGCCAGTGGCGAACTTATCCCTACCAAGCAGATGGTCGCTCTGTTAAATATTGATGGTATGAATGTGCTAGATGGCACCGATTACATACTGCAATACGGTAAAGGTTTATCACAAATGGAAGACTACCTTAGCAAAGCCGCAAGCAAACAAGGCCGTCATGTAACAATGGATCCCGTGCCACAAAACGGCCTATTCTTCCGATCAGATCACTTCTCACTAGCTAAACAAGGCGTACCTGGTTTACTGTTTATGAGTTTAGGTGATACAGATCCAGATTATATTGCTCATAAATACCATAAAGAAGCTGATGATTACTCTGCTCAGTGGTCATTAGGTGGTGTAAAACAAGACATCGAGTTAATTGTTGATATCGCATCACAATTAGCAAACAACGGTGATTGGCCAAAATGGCAAGCAGATTCAGATTTTAAAACTCGTCGCGCCCAAGACCGCGCAGAATAAACTAAGTTGAGTTGGGGTAGGCATTCATCGCCTACCCCATTTTTATTAATGCCCTTTCTTATTGCGTTGTGCGCTCAATAATAAGGTTTCGGCTTTTGCCCCTAAATACACATAAATAGCCAGCGCAATCAATAGCCCTACAACCGCCAACATCATATAAATTGCCGGTAATAAATACTGCGACTGCCCCAGCGCTGCCTTAAACATCGTTAATAACGCTTCAATAGACACTGCAATTAAAATAGTTGAAATAAACCGTGTGATAGTGCGCCGCGTTGAACTGTGCCTAAAGATATCTTTATGCATTAAAATTTCTTCTTCGAGAATCGTTTTACCTAAATCAAATATTGCTAACGCGAGGGTGATAAAAATGATGATCGTAAACGGTTCGAGCGGATCATTTTCTATAGAGCGGACAAACAGTAAGCTATAAATATCACCAAACACCCTACCAAGTAAAAATAACACTAAGATAAATAAGCAACTGACAATAATGCCATAACCCGCTTTAAAAAATGGCGTCATCGTGGCGCGAGTACGATCCCCCATAATAAATTCGATTAATTGCGTTAGACATACATCAATCACTAAATAGCGATTTTCGCCATATGAAGCATGTAACGATTTTATTGCTGAAATACATAAGTGATTGGTCGCGATCGAAATATAGGGCGGCGTAAAACGAGTATGTTGCTGCTGTTGGATACCTTGAAAATACGGCCGTTCACTCAAATCCTGTGAATCGCCACGATTATTTAAGGTTTTCATATACTGGCGTTTAAAGCAGACATTGTTACCTAGCTGCACGCCATTTTTATCTAAACAGTATTGTAATTCTAAAAATGGGTATTGAGCGATTAAGTAACGATTATCTTGTTGTTTTTTAACACCGTCTTCTAAGCTTGCTAGCACTGAATCAAGTAAATCGTGGATCACGGTTTGATATTCTTGGTAACGTTCGACGCTACTGATATAACTCATTCTTGCCATGTGTTTGCTCCTAACTGCATAATTAAAAGTAATAGCAATTACAGAACCAACTTTACAAAAACTTATAAATCAATTAGTTGTATTATTTAAATAAAATAAAAAATCTATTTCGCACCAACCAGGTGCAAAATAAAGTGCTGGACTTACTTTTTTGCAAGCACAAAAAATGGGCTACTTAGCCCATTCTTTCATTAAATCAATTACTTTTAAATTTCATCATCAGAGTCTTGCACTTGACGTTGTGCAGCTCTAGCAATGATTTCAACATAAAACGACTCTAAGCCTTGTTTTTCAATTTCGCTGATTGAGTTGCTAATTTCAGCAACGTGCACCACTTGGGCATCTTCAGCAGTGTTACCAAATTTACAATCAAATGCCCAGTAATCAGCATCAATTGGCAACGTTTTGTTACGCTCTCTTTTCAAATACTTTTTTACTTCATGCTTTGCAGCATCTACCATGCGAGGGTATTTGATTTTCTCGTGATTCAGCGTGAATGTTTTCTTCATTACGTTCCTAATTACCTTGATTTAATGATGATGGCAATAATACCAAGTAAATTGGAAATGCCATTTGGGGTCATTATAGCAATTGCATTTAGTTTGTGGATGCTTTTTTTACACTAAAATAAATAAAATATTTTTACCGATAATTATTACAGCTTAATATCACGCTTGGGCAAGGTGTAAGGGTTGATGAAGCTCAGCATTATTAAGGCTATCGTAAAATGCAGCCGCATCCATTTGCGGATGATCCAGCTGTGTTTCTTTATCTAAATGACGCTTTCGCACGACAAGTTCGCAATTATCAATCACCATTAGTGGAATATGGTTTTTATCATCTCTGATCACTAATGGTTCCGGCGCAAGGCACGAGCGTAAACGAATATCTGCCATGCTGCCTTGTTGTAATAGCTGTGCATTATGTTGGCCAATGAGCATATCAAATTCATCTGGAGCCAATGCTTGCTCAGGCCCTGCCCCTAATTGTTCACGTAATTGCGCTTCAGTTGGTGTTGAAGCATGTGCATCAAATGGGGTTTTAGGGAGATGAAATTGACTAAAATCTAACACGTCATGAGAAAGCATTGCCAATAATAATGCAAACTCGCCACGACGGTGTTCTGAGACACTTTTGGCAAGACGATTGTTAAGTTGACTCTCTGTGATTAACAAATCATCGATTTGCATAGACTTTAGCCGATTGCAGTTAGTAATAGATATTTATCGGCTTTATTTAATATTTCTTTAGCTTTTTTCTTTACTTAAATGCTCACTTTGCTATTATCAGCGCCGTTGCATTGGAGGGGTTCCCGAGCGGCCAAAGGGATCAGACTGTAAATCTGACGGCTCAGCCTTCGCTGGTTCGAATCCAGCTCCCTCCACCACTTTTCTTACCGCTAAGTTAAGTGGGGCCAAATGCGACAAAATTAGTGTGGAGGGGTTCCCGAGCGGCCAAAGGGATCAGACTGTAAATCTGACGGCTCAGCCTTCGCTGGTTCGAATCCAGCTCCCTCCACCACTTTTCTTATCTATCAGCAAAACTTCATTCTTCGAACTTTATTCTCGCTAACTTTATTCTCGCTAACTTTATTCTCGGTAACTTTATCCTCGCTA
>NZ_JACJDS010000071.1:0-6814 GCF_014163635.1 Pseudoalteromonas sp. SR44-8 | reverse complement strand
ATCAGCTAAAAGCAGAAACAAGCTTTAATAAAGGCATGCCCGCAAAACAGAAAAAAGCTATGCGCAGTACAGATTACCTTGAAAAGGTATTGAAATCATAGACTTTTTTCATGCTCTTGCCCTGGCAGATTGATAGCCTATTTATGTGAAGATAATTGGGATGACTACTATTTCAAAACAACATTTACGCTTATTGTGTTTGATGAAAATGGAAAGCAGCATAACCTTGGTAATGTAAAAATTGGTATCGTGGGCTTAGAAAAGGGCTGGGTCTCTGAACAGCTAGGTTATAACCCTTTCGGTCATTTTAATGATAATACATTTAGTCTAGGTCAAGACGAAGAGTACTATAAAAATATTAGAAGCCTACTAAGTGAAGCACTGGGTAATCAAATATTCGAAAAGCTAAATGATATAGCATATTCACGCAAAATCTTTGATATAGCATTTGATGAACCTGTTTTTAAAACATCGCTATTACGCTCAGTAAGTACTTCAGTCATTCACGGACAGTTCTCTAAAATAATTAAAGGTGAAGCACCATTATCTGAGTTCGATTTCTCATATAAAAAAGTGCAAACAGAGAAAAGTGCCCAAATAGACATAAGTTTTAAAGTAACTCCTGGCTCCTTGCCTTCAAGCAATATACACGTGTTGATTGGTCGTAACGGTGTCGGTAAGACAACTTTACTAAACAATATTGTGAAAACAGTTATTGATGATTCAGCCACTAAAGAAGAAGTTGGCGTGATGCTCTGTAAACAAAACCCCTGGCAAGAAATAAGACTTCCTAAAAATTATTTCAGTAGTATCTCTTCTGTTTCTTTCAGCGCATTTGACCCATTTATTCCTCCCCAAAATAGACCTGATCGAAGCTTAGGAACTTGTTATTTTTACATTGGTTTAAAGAAAAATGATGATACAAACTCAAAGGAATTGAAAGGTGATGAAGCTATAAGAAATGACTTTGTTGATAGTTTATTAGTTTGTTTCGCTTTACAGACCAAGAAGAAACGATGGCTACAAGCGATTAAAACGCTAGAATCTGATATTAACTTTGCAGAAATGGATCTCACTCGTTTAGGTGGTTTGGAAAATGTCAGTGAAGTTAAGAAGTCAGCATTAAATTTAGTAAGCCGAATGAGTTCAGGGCATACTATTGTTTTGCTTACCTTAACAAAGCTTATTGAAACAATAGAAGAAAAAACACTGGTATTAATTGATGAACCAGAGAGCCACCTGCATCCTCCATTACTTTCAGCATTTACAAGAGCTCTATCTGACTTACTAGTAGATCGGAATGCTGTTGCTATTATTGCTACCCACTCCCCGGTAATACTACAAGAAGTACCTAAAAGCTGCGTCTGGAAGTTAGAGAGAATGCGAAATGAAGGTGTTTCTTTTCGCCCTGAAAATGAAACTTTTGGTGAAAATGTCGGTGTTTTAACTCGCGAGGTATTTGGTTTAGAAGTTACTAAATCAGGTTTTCATGCATTGTTAATGGAGTCAGTTGAAGCAGGTAAAAGTTTTGATAAAATCGTAGACCTATACAAAGGACAAATAGGGTTTGAAGGTCAGGCAATTCTCAGAGCGTTAATTGCGAATAGAGAGGCCGATTAATATGCGAGCTATTCCGCCTCCCCAACTTACTTTTAATGATGTATTAAATACCTGTGTTGGTAGTATTAGCTGTCAAACACTCACGCAAAACATCAATGCTATCAACCCTCAACTAAATAATTCAGTTCAAGACTTTGATACGAAAGCGGCTACTGCTGACTTATTTCAAATACAAACCTTTACCGGTAATGATGACGCAGTAGTAACAGGTCAAGTAACTAAAGCAGAGCTTAAGGGACTTTATACATTCCATATGGTCCCTGCTAGAAAGCCTGCGAGACAGTATTATGATCAAATTATGATGCAAGCACCTTTGCGAATTTGTCCCTTTTGCGGATTTGGACAAGTTGATACTTTAGATCACTACTTACCCAAAGCAAAATTTCCATTGTTATCTATTCATCCTAATAACCTAGTTCCTAGTTGTACCCCTTGCAATAAAGGTAAAAATGCAGGAATAGCAACATCGAAGAATGAACAATGTTTACACCCATACTTTGACCTAGGTCACTTTATAAATGAACAATGGTTGTTTGCAGATGTCATTCAGACAACTCCTGCAACTATCAGGTATTTTGTGCGAGCACCAGGTCATTGGAATGCTTCCGATCAAGCTAGAGTAAATAGTCATTTTGACGACTTTAAGCTCGCTAACCGTTTTAGTATTCAAGCAGGCGATGAAATATCTAATTTAAGAGTTGAATTGGATATAGATTTTCAAATAAGCCAGCAAGCAGGTGTAGAGCAAGCTTTACTAAAAAAGCATACCGTAGCCTCGCTACAACATACAAACAGTTGGAAAACAGCAATGTATCAAGCACTAGCTGCAAGTAATTGGTATTGTAGCGGTGGCTTTAAATAGTTTAACTGTAGGGAAAGGGTCAAATCTTGACTTCACACATCAAACAATCTCGAAGTTTTTCGTATTGTAATTTAACCTTCTTATCTTCAATCATTAATGCATTTAATCTACCGA
This sequence comes from Pseudoalteromonas sp. SR44-8, assembly GCF_014163635.1. NCBI lineage: Bacteria > Pseudomonadati > Pseudomonadota > Gammaproteobacteria > Alteromonadales > Pseudoalteromonadaceae > Pseudoalteromonas > Pseudoalteromonas sp. SR44-8. The sequence continues at coordinate 4,218 of NZ_JACJDS010000071.1, read as the reverse complement.
CCGTTTTTGATATCGCCGAATAATGCTTAACATTAAAAATATCTGCTAATGCCTGCAAATTTAAACCAGTTAAATCTTGGCATAATTTAATAGCAAACCAACGGGGTAAATTTTTCTCTTTTCGCCCCTTTTTAACAATTACTATATCATCTACCTCAACACCAAAGTATTGAGTTAAGTAGGAGATTACATCATCTGCTGAGTACTTTTTAACAACAAGCTTACTTTCACTATTTGGTGATGCGATATGGTCTTTTATGTTTTCAATAAAGTCCTCACAGCCCAGAATCGACAATAACTTTTTAGCATTATAAAAAGCGCTTATTTCTTCACTGTTTTCAAATTCCACAAACTGCTTATAAGCTGCATATTTACGCTTTTTGCCTTGGAGCGAAAATATAAAATCTCGAACGAGCCATTTAGGCACCGCTACCCTTTTAATAAAAGCGGAATAGCTAGACCATTGATACTTAGCAAGGTCATCTACCAGCGGGGTGCTCGTTTCAATTGGATTACGATGAATATACCGACTAACATACAACAAGTAGTTATCAGCATCCACCAAAACCGCTTTATATCGCCCTCTAAACAGCGCACCGTCTGTGTTATGTGTTCGATTAAAGTATTGAGTATAAAGGCCATTAATATGCTTCATGGCTCGACCTAGATTAGCATCGGGGGTTTTGATGAGTAGGTGGTAGTGATTGGTCATTAAACAATATGAATGCACTTCAATATTAAAGCGAAGGCTTGCTTGCTCAATGCAATATAAAAAATACATAAAATCGTCATCGCTCAAAAAGGTATTTTCACGCCCTCTTCCACGATTCATCACATGATAAAACGCATTCTCATACTCTATTCGCAGCGGCCTAGACATAGCAATCAATTCAATAAGTAGTAAATTATAAATTTAGCCCATTGATGTATGAAGTCAAGATTTGACCCCTTTGGTTTTCTTTGGTTTTGACCCCTTTGGTTTTCAATGAAGGCCGGTTAGTAATTAACCGGCCCTTTCAAACATGAGGGTTCACTCAATTAAACAACCTCAAGAGCAACATCATTGTGGTCATTTGAGATCTATAGGGTCACCAATTAGATTTGCATTAATCAAGTATTTGAAGATTATGTTTGAATATTGGGTTAATAAGTTTTGCAAGCTTACCACTCATTATAATTTTATTAGAGCTATGAACTTCAATCGTTTCTCTTATCCCGTTAAAGTCGACAATTGCCTTAAATTTTTTTAACTTATGTTTAAGATCAGCAATTAGTAACTTTTTCTCGTAATCGTCAATCGATAATTTGCCTTTTACGGTTAGAGTACCAACAGCTTCTCGACTCAAAGCAATTTCAGATAATTCCATTTCTTTTACTTGGATAATAACAAGGCCTTTATTACGGAGATCAATCAATAAATCAGGCAAAATGAATTTAGGTCTATCAATAAACAGACTGTAATTAGTTACTTTATTTAATTCTGTTAGAAATGAACTAACGCATCTATCGGGATTTCTCATTTGTAATAAAATTGCATTTTCTTTCGAGATTTCGAAATTTATAATTTCATAAATTTTTCTTTGCTCAAAAGAATCATCACCAAAAGGGTTAACAAACTTTTGCGTAACAATCTTAGATTTAACATATTTTCCAGAAATGCAGTTTTTACTTATTGAATTAACTGTAAAACCTTGCTCTTTACTATCATCAAATCCCGCGTTTTTAATAGAGTCGGAAAGACTTTTAAAATCGCACATAGATTCGATTACATACCAGTAAAACCTTTCCATGATCTAGCCCTCATTTTTGCAAACTGTCTCCAACGCCAATTCTGCAGATAGCTCAAGCTTTTTATGAATATCCCTTTTTTCAGTATTACTAGCAGGTTGTAGCTTTTGGGTTATATCACCAGTTCGCTCACTATATCTATATAGTCCTCTAATCTGAAAAGCAAAACCGTCTTTAGTTTCAGGTCTTTTCAAGGAAGCTTCAAATGCAACCCGATCACCATTAGGTAACTTATCATCAGAAATCCACTGGACACTTGATATATGAAAGCCCCTATCATGCAAACTTTTGAGTTCTTTCGAAACAAGGACTTGTTTACCATTAAGCATAGCCTTTCGAATATGGCTTGCCTCCGCTTCTCCATCTTCTTCATCGGGGTGGTGTAGCCTAACACTTGAAACATCATTAAGCTGATAACCATCGACATTATTTATCAAAAGATTAAAAAATTTTGAAATTTGCAAACTATTCAAACCAATAAGACTCAGCTCTTTAATTTCTAAATCTTCTTTTGTCTCTTCAACTAAAGATTGTTTTAAAACAGCTAATAAATTTTCACCATATTCATTTGCTTGGCTTCTTACTGTATAACCATCAGCCTCTTTAACTACTTCGATTTGAGCTTTTTTTGTCTCTATTTGCCTAACTTCAGGTTTTGTTAAATCATGATCTTTATAGGTAACATCAAGTATAAAAATACCACCTTTTGTTGAGTGTACCTTTGCTTGGCAATCTGGTGAGGCATTAATGTTTGCACTCATTTTTTGGAGTGATTGCCTTACCGCTTCATCGTCAAGTTTAGAATCTTCAGTGCTTTTTATCGCACTCGAGGTAATGTTTTCTCTTTTAGGTTTTGTTGAAAGGCTTTCAGTTAGCTTTTGTCTATCATGATAGTCGAACAGGCTAGCTGATAAATAAAAAGCAATATCTTCTTTTTCAGTTTCTTGCGAAGCAAAAACGCCTTTTCTTTTTAAATAGCGGTGTAACTCTGGTTTAGTCATACCATGTTGGCAGAGGCCATCATAAATAGCCTTGTCATGATAAAAGTATAGGCTTGGGCCAAATCTTTTCCTTGTCATAGCTTATCCCTCCAACCTAAATCACCAATATTGTAATGGGCACTTTGCCTCGTGACTATTTCAGCCTTGATTAAATTTAGCTGCTTTTCTCTGGCTTCATCTAAAGACCAATCTTGCATATAACGATTTACACCATGTTTAAAATTAGTTTTTACGTTTTTTGAGATATTACTTGAAATAAACCTAAGGTTTACAGGTAAAGCTTCTGAAAGAATTTGATAGTGCGATAGCAAGTCAATTAAATAAACAAATTCGTCAATAGTATCGCCATTACGCTTGTAATAAATAACATACGACTCTTCATCTTTTAGGTTTTTATATTTAATAATAATTAAAGGACTAGATAATAGTTCAATTGTTGCTGGCTGTTCCCAAGTATCACCATGTTTAACCTTATGTTGGATCATATCTGGGTACCAAAAGCCATAATCAATAATTTGATTTTTTCCTTTTAGTATCTGAAAGTCACATGCTATCGCATAACAGTCTTTTATCTGTTCAGGACCGAAAACATGCACTTGCTGATCTTTAGCAATTTTTAAGCTTGCTGAGTTAATGCCGTCTAGTTGTTCATGAAAATCATTTGTGTAGCTATTGTCATGGTTATAAACGAATAAAAAACCTCTTATAACGTGGTCAAAATGATCACTAGGCTCAACATATTTAGCTTTCCACTCATCAGAAATATTCGCGCAATGCGTTGCAAGCGCTAAACTTTTCAAGGCAATTAAAACGCTGTTTTTATTGATTGTTCCGGCTGCATAACTTTTTAAATCGGTATTTAAATACACATACTTACCTAAATAAGGGTCTATGTAATAAAACACGCAATCACATGGGTGAGTTCTTTTATCATGTTCTTGTATTTGACAACCAAGATTTTGATCGAAAAATTCTTGTCTTTCCCACTTGAATACTGAAAATATTTCTTCTGATATTTGAGCCGCAGCTTCGGCGATATTAATAGTTTCTGCCATTTATTACTCCATTAGGGCATTACGGTTCCTAACCTAAATTTTATAATACATAGTAAACCGGAGAGGTACTTATCAGTAAATTTTACTTATATTCTATCCTACCTCAATTCCCTATCCAAAAAAAGCATTCACTTATTTACATCAACATTTTAAAACTAAATCAATGCATTACGCGTAAAATCAACAATTAAAAATAGGAAGATATAGTAAAAGTGCTAGGTCAGGTCTTGCATCCATCCAAGACCAAACACCAATCTCACGTTTAACACCCTCCCCCGTCATCACGCCCTGAAAATAAGCAATTGATGAGTAATTCATTTCATGGATGAAATGAAAGCCATGCTTGCACATGGATGTGCTTTCATGGCGTTTAC
>NZ_JACJDS010000070.1:0-6973 GCF_014163635.1 Pseudoalteromonas sp. SR44-8 | reverse complement strand
CTCTTTTCTTGATTCTGTGGTTTGTGTGGTAACAACCATTTGATCATGAATTGAGCTTCAACTCAATTTCTTAAGATCTTACCTATGACATCCATGTAAGTAACAAAGAGTTAATCGCCCCTAGGAAGAACCCTTCGGGCAGCGCGTGTTTGGCATTGATGCTGCGTTATCGCCTATTTATGGGGAACAACCACACTACATAGGCTCTGCCTTGCCTAAATACCAAACACACTGCTGCAAATTCAACCTCGAAAGATAAACACGCCCTAGTCAATTTTAATATGAAAGTGCTGCAAATTGGTTTTTTCAAGCTGTTCTAGTTCCTGTTTTGATAACCCAACGTAATCAAACCAGAGTGATTTTTCATCACTTTCCACCAGCTGATGTTCGCTCAAAGTAACACATTGACTATAACAACGTGCCTTTTGCATTAACATCGCTAATGGCAATAGTGAATCCCCTTTGGACACACCATTAATCAACTGCGATAACACAGCATTAAAAGGTAAATACCGAAACGCCATTTTATCAATCACCGTCGCCGTGACTTTTAGCGCATGCTGATTAAGTAAAGTACTTAAAAATAACGGATCAGGTTTTAACTCTAACAATGCGGTGTGAAGATCTTTATGTTGGTCTTCTCGGGCAAGGGTTACTTTGCGCTGCCACACTCGTTCGAATGTACGTAAATAGAGTCGAATCAAAGCTATCTTGCCAACATCGAGTAACATACCCAAAGTAAATGCATGTACTTCATTAATACCATTGAGCTTAGCCAACTCTTGCGCCGCAATCGCGCAAGCCATTGAGTTATCGCGTAGGCGACGCTTTAATAATGGAAATGGTTCGGTGCTGTGTGGCATCCAATGACGTACCGCAAAGGTTGGCACTACAAACTGTAAGTTGTCTAAACCAATATAACGCAGAGCTAAAGAGGGATTATCAACTTTTACCGAAGTATGTTTATTGCGCTGCGCGCGATAATAAGGCAAATTCACAAAAGCAACTAACTCACGTCCTAACCAAGTTAAATCTTTAACTAATGGCTCAAGGCGCCCTACCGATGCTGATTTTACCGCAAGTATGTCTAAAATCGCGGGGACATTATCTTCAATACCAATGGTTTCATGTAGTACCGTATCAATATCGGCTAACTGCTTGTTCATGGCGGTATCAATAACTTGATGTAACTGCTGGCTGGCTTGAGCGCGGTACTTATGATGCGAAGTACTGGAGAGTTTACGTATTTTTTGCGCAGCAACTTCAACCTCAAGTAAGGTGCGCTGCTTCATCGCCTCACCATAATTTATATCTAGAGTATGAATATAGCCAATTTGACGTTGCGCAAAGCTATGTCCAAGCAACAAATCATGGGCTCGTTGCTCTAATGCCTTAGCTGTCCTTTGTTGGCGTATTTCATCTGTCATTAATAGTTATCTTTTATAAATAAATTAAGGGAAGCTACTACGTTTGTTAGCATAAGCCTAGAACCGAGTTAAAAAGTTAGCAAGTAATTCAAGTCCTCGCTGCGTTAAAATTGCCTCTGGGTGAAATTGTACCCCCTCTAACGCTAAGCTATTATGAACTAAGCCCATTATTTCATCTAACTGGCCACTTTCAGTTTCGGTCCAAGCGGTGATCTGCAACTCATCAGGAATGCTATCTTGTTCAACAACCAACGAATGATAACGGCAAACTGTTAATGGATTTGGTAAGCCGGCAAATACACCTTGATTAGCATGATAAATTGGCGAGGTTTTACCATGCATCACTTGCTTTGCCCTAACAATGTTCGCACCTAGTGCTTGTGCTATTGTTTGATGACCTAAACAAATACCTAAAATTGGAAATTGACCTTTTAATTGCTCAACAAGCTCCAAAGATATACCCGCTTCATTTGGTGAACATGGGCCGGGAGATATCACGATATGCTTAGGGTTTAACTGGGCAATTTGACTAACCGAGATCTCATCATTGCGCTTTACTAGCACCTCTTGATCTAAACGTTGAAAATACTGTACCAAATTGTAGGTAAACGAGTCGTAGTTATCGATCATTAAAAGCATGTAATAAAGCACTCAAAATAGAAATTGTTTGCAGGCAACTGCCTGCGTTCATATTCTAACTTAAGCCCGCACGGGTGTCAGTGTTTTGTATTCAGGCAAAGGGAAATTACTTTAATAACGATAATACTGAGCTTGATGTTGATTTATTTTAAATCAGCCCAAGCTCTATTGTATTGGCAAAACGCCTCAGAGCATTTAATTTGACTAAAACCCATGCGTGTTTATCTATCGAGATTAATATGTAACACGCTTTAATAAGGAGCGACCTATGTTAGGCGAAGATCATTCATTAACTAAAGATTTCCCTGAATACCAAAGCACTATCACTAAGCTCAACACTGATAATGAAGAGTTCGCGGCAAGGGCAAAGCAATACAATGCAATTGATAAAGAAATCCGTGTCCTGGAGTTACAAGATGCCCCTATTGATGATGAAGCAATGCATCAATTAAAACACGATAGAATGGCATTAAAAGATTGGCTCCATCAGCAATTAGCTGATGCTGCCAACTAATAATTATATTATATATATCTGGCGCTTATTTAAAACTAAGCGCCAGCACTGAGCCTTAACTCCCTTTCACTCATCCTATTTGCCTAAAATTACATCCATTATGGTGCAAAAGCATTGCTATTCGTTTAGCTTAGAGACAAGCTATCTTTATCTAAGTTAAATAACATTATATTTTATGTGCAAATACATACTCTCGATTGACCAAGGAACGACGAGCTCTCGCGCCATCTTATACACCAAAGATGCCGAGGTTTTTGGCACAGCCCAACAAACTTTCCCGCAGCACTTTGTGCAAAATGGTTGGGTTGAACACGATCCTGTAGATATTTGGCAAACCGTATTCGCGAGCGTTAAAAACGTATTGGCGCAGCAACGGGTAACGGCTACCGACATTATTGCCATAGGCATTGCTAATCAACGAGAAACCACCTTAGTGTGGAGTAAAAAAACTGGGCAACCTATTTACAACGCGATTGTGTGGCAAGACCGACGCACTAGCCAGTACTGTGATAGTTTGCGCGATGCTGGGCACAGTAAAATCGTCAATGATAAAACCGGCTTATTACTCGATCCGTACTTTTCTGCCACCAAAATTCGTTGGATCTTAGATAACGTCACTGGCGCTAAAGAGCAAGCACAAGCAGGTGAGCTGGCGTTTGGTACGGTAGACACCTACTTACTATGGCAATTAACCGATGGTAAAGTACACAAAACCGATGCAACCAATGCCTCTCGCACATTACTGTTTAACATTCACCAGCAATGCTGGGATGAAGACTTACTCGCCTTATTTGATATTCCAGCCTCGATGCTACCTGAAGTAATGGACTCAGCGGCTGACTTTGGTGTTACTAGCAGCGAGTTATTTGGTGGTGAAATACCAATTAGCGGCATAGCGGGTGATCAGCAAGCCGCTTTAATTGGCCAAGCTTGTTTTGAAGAAGGTATGGCAAAAAGCACCTACGGAACAGGCTGTTTTTTAATGCTTAACACCGGCGATAAAGCACTAAAGTCAAACAATCGCTTATTAACCACCATCGCATATAGACTTAACGGCAAACCTACGTATGCCATTGAAGGCAGTATTTTTATGGCAGGTGCCACCATGCAGTGGATTGTAGAGGGCTTGAAATTATTAGAAAGCGCGGGAGAAAGTGAAGCCCTCGTCAAAGGTGTTCCCTTAGATCATGGGGTATTTTTAGTGCCCTCTTTTACAGGTTTAGGCGCTCCCTATTGGGATGCCAATGCCCGAGGTGCTATTTTAGGGCTTACTCGAGATTCAGGTATTAGTACGATTGTCGCTGCAGCTTTGCAATCAGTGGGTTATCAAACTAAAGATTTACAAAAAGCGATGGAAGGGGATGGCTTGCGCCCCAGCATCTTGCGCGTTGACGGCGGTATGGCTAATAATAATTGGGCTATGGAGTTTTTAGCTAATATTTTAGGTGCGAGTGTTGAGCGCCCCACCTTAACCGAAACCACCTCGCTTGGCGTCGCCTATTTAGCAGGCCTGCAAAGTGGTGTTTATGAATCAACAGCGCAACTAGCAACTATGTGGCGATGTGACCGCCGCTTTGAGCCAACTATGAGTAGCTTTGAGCGTAACGATTTATATGCAAAATGGCTACATTGTATTGCGCAAGTGACGCTTGCTAATAATCCGCAGAATGACGGCTAATCGCGTTAATATAATCTGGCATTAACAACTAACTTTAAGGTTCACCCGTGCAGTTACTCGATAACGAATATGATTTACTTGTCATTGGCGGTGGCATTAATGGTGCTGGTATTGCAGCAGATGCAAGTGGTAGAGGCTTGAAAGTATTATTGTGTGAGCAAGACGATTTAGCCTCAGCCACCTCATCAAACAGCAGTAAGCTTATTCATGGCGGGCTGCGCTATTTAGAGCACTATCAATTTAGGTTAGTAAAAGAAGCATTGCTAGAGCGTGAAGTGTTATTAAAAAAAGCACCGCATATTATTTGGCCGCTCTCGTTTAGGCTTCCTCATCAGTCACATTTGCGGCCGCCATGGATGATCCGCCTAGGATTATTTATTTACGACCATCTAGGTAAACGAGACACGCTGCCCGCTTCCAAGTCGATTATTTTCACAAAAGACAGTGTGCTGAATGCATCAATTACACAAGGGTTTGAATATGCTGATGGCTGGGTAGATGACGCGCGTTTAGTGATCTTAAACGCCCTTGCCGCCGAACAACACGGAGCAACCATAGCAACGCGTACTCGTTGTATCAAGGCACAGCGCAATATTGAACATTGGGATGTAACTCTAGCGCAACAAACGACCCAGCAGCAACTACAAATCAAAGCCAAATGCATTGTTAATGCCGCAGGCCCTTGGGTTGCTTCATTGTTTGATAATGTATTTATTCAGCCATCACCACAGCATATTCGCTTAGTCAAAGGCAGCCATATCGTGGTGCCACGTATTCATGACGAGCCATGTGCCTATATTCTCCAAAATGAAGATCAACGTATTGTTTTTGTCATTCCTTTTGAAGATGACTATTCCTTGATTGGTACTACGGATGAAGAATATACCGGCACCATTAAAGATGTAAAAATTAGCGAACAAGAGATTAGTTACTTAATCAATATTACTAATCATTACTTTAAAACCCCGATTGAAGCGACTGATATAGTACATACATTCAGTGGCGTACGGCCATTACTCGATGACCACTCAGCAGATGCTCAAGCTGTAACCCGCGATTATAAGCTGATATTAAATAATGATGATAATCAGGCTGCTTTGTTAAGTGTGTTTGGCGGAAAAATAACTACTTATCGAAAACTGGCAGAAAATGCTGTGGACAAACTCGCGCTATTTTATCCTCATATGACTGAAGCGTGGACAAAAAGCGCGCCGTTACCAGGCGGAGATTTTAGTGAAAAAGCGACGTTAATAACGCAACTACAAGTAAAATATAATTGGTTGCCTGAGTTATTATTAAATAGGCTGGTACGCTCCTATGGCACGCTAACTAATGCACTGCTAGGTAATTGCAGTGCATTGGCTGACTTAGGTTGTCATTTTGGCCATGGTCTATACGCTCAAGAAGTCGATTACCTAATTGCCAAAGAGTGGGCAAAAACCAGCGATGACATATTGTGGCGTAGAACAAAGCTCGGGCTACGCTTTAGTAAAGCGCAAGTCACCGCTTTAGATAACTACTTGCGCACCTTAAATTACTAACTACACATTAAGAAGCTGCAATAAAATGCTCATTTAAGGCTGCTTTTTCAACACTAGATAAAGCTTGCTTAGCTTTAGCGGCAAAGTCGTAACGTACCAGCACTGTTTTACCGATTGCGCAGCATTTATCTTGCTGCCACGCCTCTTGGCGAAGCACAAATGAGCTGCTGCCAATATGCTCTACCGATGTTTTAATACTTACTTCATGCGAGTAAAACAACTCACCTACAAACGACACCTCAATTTTAGCAATAATAAGCTTCCAATCGTGAGGATTTAAATCGGGGGTAAAAAATTTAAAAATAGGTGCACGTGCGGCTTCAAACCAAACAGGGAGTACGGTATTGTTGATGTGTCCGAGTGCATCCGTTTCGCTAAAGCGCGGCATCACTTTTTCAGTAAACATAATAATCCAATAATAATTAAACAGGTAACTCATGACGGACTTTATCCGCGTGTATGACAACGCGCTCAGTAATGACTTTTGCGATAACTTTATCACCACCTTTTCGCAAAGCCCGCATATAAAACAAGGGATGACATCAGGCGGCATAGATCTTAATAAAAAAGATAGCCACGACTTACACTTAAACAATCATCCTGAATACGCTGAGCAATTAAAACATATTCAACAAACTACTGCACAATATGTTTTTAACTACATTGAAGAACATATTTTTATAATGATTGGGGCGTTTGGTTTAAAAGTGTACCACCCCCAAACAGGACAACCTGTTGATTTAACGCAAGCTAATTTTGACGAGGTAGGTAAACCGCAATTACCTTTATTGGTACAGCAAATTTTTCGACTCGGTAATATCCAAGCGCAAAAATACGAAGTTAACAAAGGCGGCTACCCGTATTGGCATAGTGAAGTGTACCCACAGTTACACCATAACGAAGCACTGCATCGAGTATTGTTATTTATGTTTTATTTAAACGATGTTGAAGAAGGCGGTGAAACCGAGTTTTATTATCAAAATCGTAAGATAGCTCCGAAAAAAGGCACTATGGTGATTGCCCCAGGCTACTTTACTCATACTCATCGCGGTAATAAGCCAGTATCGAATGATAAATATATTTTAACGTCGTGGGTGCTATTTAACCGCGCAGAGCAAATATACGGGCAGCCACAGGCCTAAGCGGTAAGCGGTAAGCGGTAAGCGGTAAGCGG